>NZ_JCAQOZ010000025.1:0-19090 GCF_059567945.1 Paraburkholderia sp. BGA-UO-ETr-F12
CAGGGGACCCACTTATGAGCTGGCGGTTTGAGCCGCTTTCTTTTGCCTACTTTTCTTTGCGGCAGGCAAAGAAAAGTAGGTGCCGCCCCGCACAGGGGCAACGCTAATAGACCACTAACAATTCAAGGAAAGGCCAAAAGACCAACAACAGAGCGGACCACTAACAAAGCAAGGAAAGGCCAAAGAATCCGACCGACAACAAAAAAGCGCCACGAAGGCCCCACCTGCCGGGCAGGCAAAACCAAAACCTAAACCTTTACCCCCCCTCAGCCACCCCCCGTAAACACTCAACAAAAGCCTGACAAGCCGCACTCAACTCCTTATTCGACCGCACCGAAAACCCCACAGTCCCAAACGCGCCACTCTCGGGCAAATCCAGAATCCGCAACAACCCCGCATCTTCAAACTGCTGCGCCGCGACCCGCGGCATCAACGCGATCCTCGGCGTATCGAGCAGCAATCCAATATTGGTCAACAACGACAACGACTCCACAATGTCCGTGGGCAACGGCAACCCCGCCGCCCGGAACAGATGCTCCGCAGCCAGGCGCGCCGGCGAATCAGGCGTCGGCAGAATCCACGGCGAACCGACCAGATCGGATAAATGCGTCACACCAGCCGGCTCAGGCCCATACCCCTTGCCCACCACCACGCACAACGACTCGTCGAACAACGCCTCGTGCGTCAACGGAAAAGCACTCGCAATCGGCAACTCGCGCTCAGGCAAACGCCCAACCACAATGTCGAGGTCCCCCGTCGCCAGCGCCGGAAACAGATGGGCCGTCGTGCCCTCGCGCACCGTCACCAGAACATTCGGCGTGCGCGCCTTCAACATGCCAATCGCCGCAGGCAACAGCCGCGCCGATGCGGAAATCAACGTACCGACGATCACGTGCCCACTCGTACCCAGCCGGAAATCGTTGAGCTCGTCGGTCATATAGCGCAACTCCGCCATCAGCGACTTGACCCGCCGACCAAGCAGCAAGCCCAACTCAGTCGGCACAACGCCGCGATTCGAACGAGCGAATAGCGCGCCGTCGAAACAGGATTCGAGTTCGTGGATCACCTTGGTGACAGCCGGTTGCGTCAAGCGCATCTCGTTGGCCGCGCGGACGACGGAACGCGTCTCCAGCACGCGTTCGAAGATCATCAGCTGATTGAGCTTCAGCTTGCGGATCAGGGAGATCTCGCTGAGCGGATTGTGTTGCATGGCAAGGGTGGCCGGGAATCGATGATCCGCGATGGTAACAGCACGGCATCGACTGGCCGATTAGGGCACCCCCGGCTCCCCTCACCCTGGGCACGCCTATTGCTGTATATCGCTCGCCGGCGAAAACCCGTCAAAGCACGCTGTGCCCACAACGAGCGGCCGTTTTTAACTTCAATCCAGCAATCTATCGGTGGGAGGCCCCATGCTTCGATACGCTGTAATCTTCTTTATCATCGCGATCATCGCCGCGGTATTCGGCTTCGGCGGCATCGCCGCAGGCGCAACAGAAATTGCCAAGATCCTGTTC
This sequence comes from Paraburkholderia sp. BGA-UO-ETr-F12, assembly GCF_059567945.1. Lineage (NCBI taxonomy): Bacteria > Pseudomonadati > Pseudomonadota > Betaproteobacteria > Burkholderiales > Burkholderiaceae > Paraburkholderia > Paraburkholderia sp. BGA-UO-ETr-F12. The sequence goes on from NZ_JCAQOZ010000025.1 coordinate 1,518, forward strand.
TTCATCTTCATAGTGATCTTCCTCGTCACTCTTCTGATGGGCGTGATGCGACGCTGACCATCAAGTCAGCCAGCAAGCGAAGAAACACCCGCCCCGGCGCGTGGAGTCGCAACTATTGCAATACTTGCCTCATAGCATTGCAATAGTTGCCGCCCGCTCCGGGGTTTTTACCGCCACACCATTCCCTCTCACGCCGCGCGCGCAATCCGCGCCGGCACAGTCAACCGATGCGACCAGTTCGCAAGCGAGCGCGTCGCCACCGGCGGCTTGCTCAAAATCGCGCTGTCGTATTGCTTGCCGTCGAAATGCACGAAATCGACAATGCGAAACCCCTGCCCGCGGTAAAACGCAATCAGATGCGCAGCCGGTTGCGGCGTATCGAGCGCGAGTTCCGCATAGCCACGCGTCGCGGCCCAGTGATCGGCGAATGCGATCAACAGGGTGCCGATGCCCCGCGCCTGCCACACAGGCTCCACGCCGAACTGGCGCAAGCTGGCAATATCATCGCGGCGGTATAGATCGCACGGCGATTCATGATCCGGCGCATACAGCGTCATCGTGCCAACCATGCGCCCTTCGCAAACCGCCACGTAACAATCGCCGCGCGTCGCGCGCGAACGTGTCGTCTCCACCGTTTGATCCACACATGTGCAGTTCAAACCCATCGCGCCGAGCCGGGTGAAAGCCCGATGCAGCAGCGCGGTCAACGCGACGTATGAATCGCGCGACGGATCGAAGCGGCGCAGTTCGACACGGCCCACGCCGTGATACACGTAGTCGATGCGGACAGATTGCTGCGTCGTTGCACGTCGCTTCACGTTGAACACCTCGCGCTATCAGGATGCACGAAGTGTAAGTTTGGCGTGTAGGCGTCTCAAGAAAAAATGTCGTAAAAACTCACATGGGACGCCCGGCGCGCATGTCTGCCCGCAAGCCGGCATCTCGCCCCGGGCACTACGCCGCCGATACCACGCACGGCTCGTTTTCCCGCAGGCCAAGATGCAATTCTTCGCAAAGGAAGGTCTGCAATGTCTGCACGGCGGCCGCCTGGGTGCCGGGGACGGGGCGCATGAACAGCCCGAAATCGGCGGTGGGCGCATCGGGTAATCCGTCTGCCTGGCCGAGCACACGCATCGACTCCGAGCGGATATTGCCCTCGAGCAGCACCGACACACCGAGCCCGGCCTCCACTGCCGACTGCACCGCCGGCAAGCTGGTGCTGGTGCACACAATGCGCCACGCAATGCCCGCGCGCCGCAGCGCCGTCAACACCAGTTGCTGCCAAAGACATGTGCCGCCGAACGCGACCACGGGCAATGGCGCGTCGCTGTCACGGCTAAAGCCGCGTGCGCCAACCCAGAAAAGCGGCTGTGTCCACGTCAATAGCGGCGGCACCGATTCGACCAGCGCGGGATCCCCAACCACCACGTCGAGGCCACCGTCCGCCAGCCGGTTCGACAACGCCGAACTGGTATCGACCACGATCTCCAGCGCCACCTGCGGATAGGCGAGCGAGAAGCGCCGCAGGGCACGCGGCAGCCGGCCGACCGCGATATCTTCCAGCATGCCGAGCCGCACCGTCCCGGACACCTGCCCCGCGCTCAAAGCCCGCCGTGCATCGGCGCCCGCGCCAAGGATCGTGTGCGCGAACGGCAGCAGCAGGTGCCCCGCTTCGGTGAGTTGCACGCCGCGCGGCGAGCGGTCGAGCAGACGCTGTCCCAGTTCTTCTTCGAGCCGGCGCAATTGCATGCTCACCGCCGCCTGGGTACGCGCGAGGCGCGCCGCCGCCACGCCCACGGCGCCGGTCTCCGCCACGGTAACGAACGCCCGCAGGAGACTGCTGTCGATATCTCGGGTCATCACGTTTCTTGAAGTGGTCATAAGAAATATCAACTTATCTTAATACCGCTCGGACCGATAAGATAGCGTCCAATGAATCCAACGAGCGTCAACGAGGCCACGATGCAGGACACCACCATCAAACCGGCGCTGAATTCCACACCCATGCCGGTGAAGCCTGCCGGCGCCGCGGCGGGCGCCGCGTTCCTGTGCGTGTTGTCGATGTCGAGCGTACAGTTCGGTGCCGCGCTCTCCGCGCCGACAATGGCAACCTACGGCTCGCTCAGCACCACCTGGTTGCGTCTGTGCTGGGCCGCGGTCGTGCTTGCGCTGCTGGTTCGCCCGCGGCTCTTCACCTACTCGCGCTCGCACTGGTTCGCGGCGGGTGCGCTGGGGGCGGCGATGGCCGGCATGACACTATGCTTTTTTGCGGCGCTTCAGCGGATTCCGCTGGGCCTCGCCGTCGCAATCGACTTTCTCGGCCCCCTCACCGTCGCCACGCTCGCGGTGCGTCGCATGCGCGCGTTACTGTGGCCCGTATTGGCGATTGCCGGCGTGCTGCTGCTCTCGCGCGATCGAGCCGGCTGGATCGGCGAACCGCTCGGCGTGCTGCTCGCGTTCGGCGCCGCAATCGGCTGGGGCAGCTATATCGTGCTGATGAAAAAGACCGGCACCCTGTTCGCCGGCCTCGAAGGCTTGTCGGTTTCGCTGCTCGCAGCAGCGCTGGTCGCCACGCCATTCGGCTTCGCGCAAAGCGGCATACACATCGCCGCGGGGCAAATCGCCGCCACCGCGGGCCTCGCGTTGCTGGTTCCCCTGTTACCCTACGCACTGGAAATGGTGGCATTGCGGCATATGCCGGCCTCATCGTTTGGAATCCTGATGAGTGTCGAACCCGCAATCGGCGCACTGGCCGGATTCGTGGTACTCCATCAACCAATGGAAGGTGTGCAGATAGCCGGCACGCTGCTGGTGGTCGCCGCGAGTGTGGGCGCCGTGGTGGCAACACGCTGACGGTGCTGGACCGCGCTTTGCGCAGCGCTCAGGCGAAATTTTCCGCTTCGTAGAGACGTCGGCCGGCTGCGTCCTTGGCGCCGAGGATCGGCTCGACTTCGATGGGCCACTCGATGCCGATATCAGGATCGTTCCACAAGATGCAGCGCTCGAGTTCGGGGAACCAGTACTCCGTGGTTTTCCACAGGCATTCGGCCACCTCGGACAGCACGACGAAACCGTGCGCAAAACCTGGCGGCACCCACACCTGCCGATAGTTCTCCGCGCTCAGGCGAGCACCGCTCCACTTGCCGAAATTCGGCGAATTGAGCCGCAAGTCCACCGCGACATCGAACACTTCACCCACCACCACCCGCACAAGGCGGCCCTGCGGACGCTGCACCTGGTAGTGCAGGCCCCGCAGCACACCACGCACCGCGCGCAAATGCCGGTCTTGCACGAAGTTGAAGCCTTGCGCGACGTCGTCGATAAACTCGTCCGCGCTGAAGCTCTCAAAGCAGAAGCCGAATTCGTCGCAGAATACCTCGGGCTCGATGAGTTTAACCTCCGGCAGCGCCGTCGCCATTACCTTGTTGCCCATCATGGCCACTGTGCTCGTTAGAAGCCTGCCCCGAGAAAACGCGGCCGCCGATGCACACGCGGCTGCGCAGGTTGCTGCACACGCCGCGCGCTGCATGCAGCCACCGGCAATGCGGCGCGCTGCTGACGGACGAGGCGCCTGCCGAAACTCAAACCTCGCTCGCCACCCGGCTGCGCGCGCGATATTCGGTCGGCGACAGTGCCATGCGCTTGCGGAATATCTTCGCGAGACGATCGCCGTTGCCGGTGCCGCTGCGGCGCGCGATCTTGTCGACCGGTAGTTCGGTTTCGGTCAGGAAGTTGCAGGCAATCCGCAGGCGCACCTGGAGCAGATAGTCGGAAGGCGTGACCTGCATTTCATGCTTGAAGCGCCGCAGGAAATTACGCTCGCTCATCGCCGCCACTTGCGCGGCGTCCGCAACCGACACGGGACGATCGCAATTCGCCTCCATCCAGCGCGCGGCGGCACGGATTTTCTCGGCGACGCTGAGCGTGCCGCCTTCGGCCGGCAGCGGCATCCAACTGGCGCCCATGCCCGGCATGACCCGATCGGCAACGCTGCGCGCGAGTTCCGCACCGAGGTCGCGCTTGATGAACATCAGCGCGCTGCGCGCGCAATCATTGCGATCGTTGGCGGCGCTGCGCGCGGCGTCGACGGTGGCGCTGCCCGGATAGCGGCTCACCTGCGAGCCGTCGTGTTCCGCCGGACCCGCAGCCTCCAGCACGAGACGGCCCTCGCCGATCGTCTCGATCGCCCGAGTACGCGTTTGCACCGAACGCAGCCAGTTGAGCAGCCGTTCGTCCTGCGCGGCCTCGTGTGCACCGTAGCCGCCTGCGATGAACAGCACGTCAAAACCGCTGCCGTAACGCGTGTCGATGCGGTCAGTCCAGATGCGCGCTGACGAGGAGCTCGCAACGCTGCCACCGTCCATCGACAGAAACTGCACTTCATACGGCGGATCTTCGCCGGCCCGCGAGCCGGAAAGTTCGTTGGCGGTCTGAAACATCTCGACCACCGTGCCGGGCCCGAGCAGCCAGAAGCCGTCGAACAGCAACACGCCGATTCGCCGCGCTGCGCTACGTACGTTCAGCGTAGGCGTATGTAACCAGGTGATCCTCGCAGTATCCAGATGCATGTGCGGCATGATCTTTCCTCAAACTGTCGTACGTTGTGGACCCCGCTGCCCGTTGGCCGGCCGGTACAGACGAATTTAAATAACGGCGGGTGAAAACCGCCGGCAACGCCGCTTAACGGATTATGCGTGATGTTAGCGGAATACCCTGACTTAGTAAATTTGAAAAACAAATCTTGACCGAGAAATAGAACGTATGAAGAAAACCATTATTTCGCGTTTCATATGAGTACCGGCATACGATCGGCCATAGCAATGAAGCATACCGGATACGCACTAACCATGATGCCGCAAAAGCTTACACAGACTTGCTTCGAAGCTTTCTGCCCGGGTCGGCGCATTTATTTCGGATGATGGGATTTGCAATGGCAATTCACCGTCATCGCATCAAGAAATGTTTCAAACGTGAACTCCGTACATCGCAAATAATGAACATTCAATCCCGCTTTTATTCGCAAATCGGGAATTTATCGGCGATGTCAATGTGGCGAACCGTACATTTAATGAAACAATCCGGATTAAGCATTTCGAAACCTGGATTTCAGACGTCTGGAAATGTTTCGATAATGAAACATCGGCTTCGTTTTCGTATGATAAATATCGGTTTCCTTTGCTTTTTGACCGGCAAAAACATCAGATGATTAAGCATCGCGGCGGGAATCGTGCCAGCTGCCTCCTTAAACAAAGTTTCATGCCTGGATCGTGCTGTTTAAGAATTCCCGCTGCGGGGCGGCATCATAATTTATCTACCGTGAGAGCAGGAAGGAGTAGAGACATGTCGCGCCCCATGAGCATCGAGAGAGTCAACGAATATGGACAGAACGCGGTTCGCATCGCCATCGACGACCGCGCGGTACTGCTCGAAGTGGCCGATCTGGACGCCGTGATCGAGCACCTCAGCGCGCTGCGCGCCACGATGCGTCCGGAAGTGCCGAAAGAGCCGCTGCGCACTCATCAGTATGTGATCGAGATCGATCCGTGCTGGCACACTGAAAAACATCCGCTGCATGACGGCGCCGTGCTGTTCCTGCGGCATTCGGGCCTCGGCTGGGCCGGCTTCGCGCTCCCCACTGAAAGCCTCGCGAGGCTCCATCACGCCTTGACCCAGCAACTGGAAGCATCGCTCGAAGTACACGGCATGCTCAATTGAAAAAACCCGCCGCGTGATAGCGGTTACTTTCATTCAGGTCTCTTTCCGAAGCACGGCTCTGGCCGTGCTCTTTTTTTGCCAATTATTTAGGATTGCTCGTTGATAGAAAAATGGATCGATGCAAAGTCGATTCCTTGCAGTTCATGAACATTGCACAAAATTAAAAAAGACTTAATCCACCTAGCAGTTCCGTTTTACCTGCGATCGCCGATGATGCGCTCATCGTCCTTCTCTACTGTTCCAACATGAACCAGCTACAAGCGATGCGTGTCTTCACACGGGTGGTCGATCTCGCCAGCTTCAATCTTGCGGCGAGACAGCTAGGGATGTCCGCAGCAGCGGTCACGCGCAGTGTCGGCACTTTGGAAGCGCATCTGAATATGCGCCTGCTGAACCGCACCACGCGCAGTCTCTCGCTGACCGATGTGGGCCGTGAATATCTCGACGGTTGCCGCACGATCATCGAGAAACTCGACGAGATGGAGTCGAACCTGCTGGAGACAACACGCGATCCACAGGGCACGTTGCGAATCGCCACGCCGATGACATTCGCGACCGCCGGGTTGGGCACGTTGCTGGCCGCGTATCGCACCCTGCATCCACGCGTGGACTTCGACGTGACGACGTTCGACACGCATATCGATCTGGTGGAAGGCGGTTTCGACGTATGTTTCTCCGACGACCGGCGGCTCGCCAACTCGTCGCTGGTGAGCCGCATGCTGACCAGCATCGATGAAATGACGGTCGCCTCGCCGGCCTATCTGGCACGTCACGGCACACCTCGCGATCCTGCTGCGTTGAACCGCCACGGCCTGCTGACCGTCTCCGACGGTTCGTCGCGCGCGTGGGAGTTCTCGGACGCAGACGGCATCTACCGCGTCAATACCGGCAGCGCGCTCACCGCCACGAGCAGTGCAATGGTGCGGGTGGCCGCGCTCAGCCACATGGGTATCGCGTTGCTGCCACAGCCGATCATTGCCGACGATCTCGCCCAAGGCGCGCTCGTCCCCGTACTCGAGCAGTTCGAAATCAACGGCGGGCCACGTCAAGTGTCGATTCTCTATTCCGGCCGCAATTACCTGTCGATGCGCGTGCGCAGTTTCATCGACTTCGCGGTCAGCCAGTATCGCGCGCCGGACCGTCCGGTCGCACTGCGGGCAGTAGCCTGAACCAGGCTCGCACATCATGCCCAGAATACTGACGATCGAAGACGATGAGCTGATCGCCCACGACATCGTGCGCACGCTCAGCGCGAGTGGTTTCGCGGTCGACGTGGCGCGCACCGGCCGCGAAGGCATGGCAAAGGTCATGGCGGGCGACTACGACGTCGTCACACTCGACCGCATGCTGCCCGACCTCGACGGCCTGACCATCGTGGCGACGATGCGGGGCGTCGGCATGGAAACGCCGGTGCTCGTGATGAGCGCGATGTCCGATGTCGATCAGCGCATTCAAGGTCTGCGCGCCGGCGGCGACGACTATCTGACCAAGCCGTTCTCGCCCGAGGAAATGTTCGCGCGCGTCGAGGTGCTGTTACGTCGCCGGCCACGTCACGCCAAAGCTGAAACGCTGCTGCGCAGCGGCTCGCTCGAACTCGATCTGGTACGCCGCAAAGTCACCTACCGGCAACGCGAACTCGACCTGCAGCCCACCGAATTCCGCGTCCTCGAGTTCATGATGCGCCACGCCGGCCAGGTGCTCACGCGCACGATGATTTTCGAAGCCGTGTGGGGTTGCCGCTTCGATCCCGGCACCAATCTGATCGACGTACATGTAGGCCGTTTGCGCAAAAAGGTCGAGACACCCGGCGAGCGTCCGTTGATTCGCACCATTCGCGGTTCGGGCTATCTGTTCGGCTGACGCCGCTCTACTCGCAGGGTTTCTGACCAGGCTTTAGCGCTGCATGCAGCGCTAAAGCCGTTGCAACGCGAGTATCGGCGCAATCGCGCACATCGTCCCGGCTTCCTAAAACTAGTTTCATTTGTTTAGTCCACGACTGTTAGGACCCGCTCTCCAGAATGCCGTTACCGGGCCCGCGCAATCGGTGCGTGCCCTAACCGCCACACGCCCGCGCGGATTCAAGCGCGCCTCTGAACGGAGCAGCCTTCGATGTTAAAAATAGTCCGGTTGGCTTTGACCCGGCCCTATACGTTCATCGTGCTTGCGATGCTGATCCTGTTGATCGGCCCGCTTGCCGCGGTGCGAACGCCGACGGATATCTTTCCTGACATCCGCATTCCCGTGATCAGCGTGGTCTGGAACTATGCCGGCCTGCAACCGGACGATATGTCCGGACGCATCGTCACCTACTACGAACGCACGCTCGGCACGACGGTGAACGACGTCGCGCATATCGAGTCGCAATCGTTTCGCGGCTACGGCATCGTCAAGATATTCTTCCAGCCGACCGTGGATATCCGCACCGCCACCGCACAGGTGACCTCGGTTTCGCAAACGGTGCTCAAGCAGATGCCGCCGGGCACCACGCCGCCGCAGATTCTGAACTACAACGCGTCGACCGTGCCGGTCCTGCAACTGGCGTTGACCAGCAACACGCTCGACGAACAGAAGCTCGCCGACTACGCGACCAATTTCATTCGTCCGCAATTGCTGAGCGTGCCCGGCGTGGCGATTCCGACACCGTACGGCGGCAAGACCCGTGAAGTACAGATCGATCTCGATCCACAGGCGCTGCAGGCGAAAAAACTCTCCGCCAACGATGTCGCCACCGCCCTCGCACAGCAGAACCAGATCATTCCGGCCGGTACCGAGAAGATTGGCCGCTTCGAATACAACATCAAGCTGAACAACAGCCCGCTCGCGCTCGACGAACTGAATGCGCTGCCGATCAAGACGGTGGACGGCGCAACCATCTATATCCGCGACGTGGCTCACGTACGCGACGGCTATCCGCCACAAGGCAACGTGGTGCGTGTGGACGGCCATCGCGCGGTGCTGATGAGCATTCTGAAGAACGGCTCCGCGTCGACGCTCGACATCATCTCCGGGGTCAAGGCGCAGTTGCCGCGTATTGAGGCGACGCTGCCGCCCGGCCTGAAGCTCGTGACGATGGGCGATCAATCGACCTTTGTGAAGGGCGCCGTCAGCGGCGTGGCGCGTGAAGGCGTGATCGCCGCCGCGCTCACTTCGCTGATGATTCTGCTGTTCCTCGGCAGCTGGCGCTCGACGCTGATCATTGCGGCGTCGATTCCGCTCGCCGTGCTGGCGGCCATTGCCGGCCTCGCCGCCATGGGCGAAACGCTCAATGTGATGACGCTCGGCGGCCTTGCGCTCGCGGTCGGGATTCTGGTCGACGACGCCACCGTCACAATCGAAAACATCAACTGGCATCTCGAACAAGGCAAGGACGTGCGCAGCGCGATTATGGACGGCGCCGCGCAGATCGTCGCGCCCGCGTTCGTGTCGCTGCTGTGCATCTGCATTGTGTTCGTGCCGATGCTGCTGCTCAACGGCATCGCGCGTTTCCTGTTCGTGCCGATGGCCGAAGCGGTGATCTTCGCGATGATCGCGTCGTTCATTCTCTCGCGTACGTTCGTGCCGATGATGGCGCAGTACCTGTTGCGCCCTCATGCGTCCGGCGGCCACGCCTCCGGCGAACTGGCCGCGGTGATGGACCCGCACGGCGACCACGCGCATGCGGCACCCTCGCGCAATCCGCTGGTGCGTTTTCAGCGCGGCTTCGAACGTCGTTTCGAGCGCGTGCGCAGCGTGTACCGGATCGTGCTCGGTCTTGCACTCACGCATCGCAAACGCTTCGTGGCGGGCTTCCTGGTCGTGGTCGGCGCGTCCTTCCTGCTCGCGCCGTGGCTCGGCCGTAATTTTTTCCCGGATATCGACTCCGGCGCGATCTCGATCCACGTGCGCGCCCCGATCGGCACACGGGTCGAAGATACCGCCGCGGAATTCGACCGGATCGAGAATGCGGTGCGCCGCGCGATTCCGCCCGACCAGTTGCGCAGTATCGTCGACAATATCGGCCTGCCCAATAGCGGGATCAACCTGACCTATAACAACAGCGGCACCACCGGACCGCAGGACGGCGACATTCTCATCTCGCTCAACGAGAACCACCAACCGACCGCCCACTTTGTGCGCGAGCTCCGCGAAACACTGCCGCGCCAGTTTCCGGGGACAACCTTCGCGTTTCTGCCGGCCGATATCGTCAGCCAGATCCTGAATTTCGGCGCACCCGCGCCGATCGATCTGCAGGTGGCAGGACCGAACCAGGCGGCCAATCATCGCTACGCCAACGAGGTGATGCGGCGTATGCGTCTGATTCCCGGCATTGCCGATACGCGCATTCAGCAGGCCGCGACGTATCCGCAGTTCACCGTGTCGGTAGACCGTTCGCGTGCCGATCAGCTCGGCATTACCGAACAGGACGTGACCAATTCCGTGGTGGCGAGCCTCTCGGGTACCAGCCAGGTGTCGCCGACGTACTGGTTGAATCCGAAGAACGGCGTGTCGTATCCGATCGTCGCGCAGACACCGCAATACGACATGACGTCCCTGTCGAATCTGAGCAACCTGCCGGTGACCGGCAAGAGCGGCCAGGCGCAGATTCTCGGCGGCATCGCGACCATTACGCGCGGCGTCGGCAATGCGGTGGTGTCGCACTACAACATCGAACCGCTCTACGACGTGTTCGCGACCACCCAGGGGCAGGATTTGGGCGCCGTCGCCGCGAAGATTCAGAACATCGTCCATGCGAGCGCGAAAGACGTGCCGAAAGGCTCGATTGTCACGCTGCGCGGTCAGGTGCAAACGATGAATAGCGCGTTCCTCGGCTTGTCGCTAGGGCTGGTCGGCGCGATTCTGCTGATCTATCTGCTGATCGTCGTGAACTTCCACTCGTGGAGCGACGCGTTCGTGATCGTCACCGCGTTGCCCGCGGCGCTGGCCGGCATCGTGTGGATGCTGTTCACCACGCATACGCCGCTGTCGGTGCCCGCACTGACCGGCGCGATTCTCTGCATGGGCGTCGCGACCGCCAACAGCATTCTGGTGGTCAGCTTCGCCCGCGAACGGCTGGCGGTGACCGGTAACGCGCTGGTCGCGGCAATGGAAGCCGGTTTCACGCGCTTTCGCCCGGTGCTGATGACGGCGCTCGCGATGATCATCGGTATGGCGCCGATGGCGCTCGGCCTCGGCGACGGCGGCGAGCAGAACGCGCCGCTCGGCCGCGCCGTCATCGGCGGCCTGATCTGCGCGACATGCGCCACGCTGCTCTTCGTACCGGTCGTGTTCAGCCTCGTGCACCGGCGCGACGCCGGCGCTCACGATCCGTCGCACGGTCCATCGCATCGCTCATCCAACGACCCCTCGCACGATCACTCATCATCCGAACCCGGAGTCCAACATGTCCACTGAGATCGAGATCAATTCGCCGAAGCGGCTGCGTCATCTGAAGCTGGTCGGTATCGTCGCGCTGCTTGCAGCAGCGGGCATCGTGACGAGCGGCATTGCCAGCCGCGTGCACGCGAAACAGGAGCTCACCACCTGGTCAGCCGAGCAAGCCGTGCCGACGGTGGTTGCCTACACGCCGAAGCACGACCTCGACGCGCAGGCACTGGTGTTGCCCGGACGCCTCTCCGCCTTCGTCAACGCACCGATCTATGCGCGCGTATCAGGCTATCTGCATGCGTGGTATGCCGACATCGGCACGCACGTCAAAGCCGGCCAGTTGCTCGGCGTGATCGACACGCCCGACCTCGATCAGCAATTGCTGCAGGCTCGCGCCGATCTGCAGAATTCGGTGGCGAACGAAAAACTCGCCGCCTCCACGGCCAGCCGCTGGACCAGGATGCTTCAGCAGGATTCGGTCTCCCAGCAGGATGCCGACGAAAAGACCAGCGATCTGGTCGCCAAGCAGGCGACGGTAGCCGCCGCGCAAGCCAACGTGCGGCGTCTCGAAGCGCTCGAATCGTTCAAGCGGATTACCGCGCCGTTCGACGGCATCGTCACCGCGCGCACCACCGACATCGGCGCGCTCATCAATGCGGGCGGCGGCAACGGGCCTGAACTGTTCACGGTCTCCGACGCCCGGCAACTGCGCGTCTATGTGAGCGTGCCGCAGGACGAGGCGGCCGCCATCAAACCCGGCATGACCGCCACGCTCACCGTGCCCGAACGGCCTGGCGTGAAGTTCAACGCCAAACTCGTCGACACCGACGACGCGATCACGCCTTCCTCGGGCACGCTGCTGGTGCAGCTCGCGGTCGACAACCAGGATGGCCTGCTGATCCCCGGCGAATACACCGAGGTGCATTTTGCGTTGCCGACCAACTCGCACGCGCTGTCGATCCCGGCCAGTTCGCTTATCTTCCGGCAGGCCGGCTTGCAGGTTGCCGTTGTCGGCAACGACAACCGCGCCGTGCTCAAATCGGTGTCGATCGCCACGGATCTCGGCACGCACGTCGAGATCGCGTCGGGTCTGAATCCCACCGACCGCGTGATCGACAACCCGCCCGACTCACTCGCTTCCGGCGACGAAGTGCGGCTCGAAGGCAAACCGGCCGGTACGACGGACACGTCGCTAGCCGAACGCCGGCCGGCGGAGAGCGCTCATGGATAAACGCCGCATCTGCATCGCGCTGGCGGCCGCGGCGCTGGTGAGCGGCTGCTCGTTTGCGCCGACCTACCAGGCACCCGCCACCCGCATCCCCACGACCTTCAAGGAAGGCGGCGCCTGGCAGCTCGCCAGACCGGCCGACCGCGTGCCGCGCGACGCGTGGTGGAGCGTCTATCGCGATCCCGTACTCGACCATCTCGAAGTTCAGGTGGCGGCGGCCAATCCGGACGTGGCCGCCGCGATGGCGCGGCATGACGAGGCCACCGCCTATTTGTCGCAAGCCCGTTCGGGCCTGTTCCCGACCATCGGCGCGGAAGCGTCCGTCGAACGCCAAAGGCAATCGGATAATCGCCCGCTGCGGGGTGTCGGTCAGCCCGCGGTGTACGGCGCGAACACGGTCGACGTCGGCATCGGTTACGACCTCGACCTGTGGGGCAAGATCCGCAACGAGGTTTCAGCAGGCCGCTCGGCAATGCAGGCCAGCGAGGCCGATCTCCAGTCGGTGCGCCTGAGCTTGCAGGCAAATCTGGCCAGTGCGTACTTCAATCTGCGCGGGCTGGACGAGCAGCAGCAACTGCTCAACGATACGATCGACACCTACCAGCATGCGCTCAAGCTCACGTTGAGCCGCCACGCGGGCGGCATTGCATCCGATCTCGACGTCTCGCGTGCGCAAACGCAGCTCGACACCGCACGCGCTTCCGCGGACGACATCGCTGCACGCCGCGCCCTGTACGAGCACGCGATCGCCAGCCTGACCGGCACACCGGCGTCCTCGTTCACACTCGCACCGGAGATCGAAACGGCGTACCTGCCGTCGATTCCAACCGGCGTGCCGGCCGCGCTGCTGCAACGGCGCCCCGATATCGCGGCGGCCGAGCGGCGCGTTGCCGAGGCCAATGCGAAGATCGGCGTCGCCAAGGCAGCGTTCTTCCCGGACATTTCGCTGGGTCTCGACGGCGGCTATCAGAGCGACACGCTTTCGCCGTGGCTGATGGCGCCGAACGAAATCTGGTCGGTCGGGCCAAGCCTGGTGTTCACGCTATTCGACGGCGGGCGCCGTGAAGCGATCACACAGCAGGCGCGCGCGAAGCTCGCCGAGAACGGCGCGAAATACAAGGCGACGGTGCTGCTCGCCTTCCAGCAGGTCGAGGACAACCTGGCCCAACTACATCATCTCGGCGACGAGGCCACGCAGCAAAACGAGGCGCTGGTGGCCGCACAACGCACCTTGACGCTTTCGATGTCGCGCTATCGCGACGGCGTGGTCAGCTATCTGGACGTGGTGACCGCGCAGACCACCGAACTCACCACGCAGATCGACGCGCTGAACCTCACTACGCGGCGTTTGCTGGCCTCGGTCGGGTTGATCGAGGCACTGGGGGGCGGCTGGTCGCCGGACGGCGCCACAAGCGCGCCTGAGGTTCAGGCGGCCAGCGTGCAGGCGGCACATCCCAATCCCGGACTGCTCGCGTCCGCGAATTGAACCGGCTGGCTGAAGCTGCCAGTAGAGTCTGCCGGTTGAATCTCACTGCCGGGTCCGCCAATGCCATAAAAAAGTCGCCGGTGATGAACCGGCGACTTTTTTGTTTTGGGCAAGCCCGCTGCAACTCGCAGCAGGCTTGCAGCACTCAGAACCGATGCCGCATTCCCAGCGCCACCACTGCCTGCCGATCGCTCGACGAAGCCGCCAGCGAGTAGATCGACGCATTGCCCAGCACCGAGATGCCGTCCGCACCCGACACATGCTGATACACGCCTTCCAGATACACATCGGTCCGGCGCGACAACGCATAGTCCGCCTGCAACATGAACTGATTCCACTTTGGCGCGACGCTCCTGCCGTCGTCGCTGAAATGCCCATCGGTGAATGTGTACGAGCCACCCAGCGTGAACGCCGGTGTAATCGCGTAGCGCGCATTCAGTTCGTAGTTATTGAAGGTCAGCATATCGCCGTTGAGCGTGGAATACGCACCACCCTGGGTGATCTGATGCGGATCGTCGAGCATCGTTCGTGTGAAGACGAGCCCAACAGTCGCCGCGCCGAACGTATAGTGGCCCGCCGCGCCGAGGATGCGCTGGCGCGCGCCGGTAAAGACCGCGTCGCCGTCGCTGCTGCTCACCGCGCCGCCGGTATTGCTGGGTTGATTGACGCCACCCGGCTGGTTCACCTGCAGATAGGCCAGCGCCAGATTGAACGGACCGCCGGCCCATTGCGCGCCGAGGCTATAGGCGTTGTTGTTGCTGAAACCGCCAGCCGCATTGCTGAAGGCATAAGCACCGCCGACCGTGAAGCCGTCATACGTCGCGCTGCGGAATTTCAGCGCGTTGTTCATGCGCAGATCATTGTTGAGGTTGTCGTTATCGAACGGATGGTCGGCGATATTGCCGCCGAAACCCGAACCCGTTGCCGAAAGCGGCGCGACGAAATCAACGAGGAAGTCATATTGCCGGCCCATCGTCACGGTGCCCCACTGTTTGCTTGCGATACCGACCCACGCCTGACGGCCGAATTCGTCGCCGCCATTGGAGAACTTGCCGCTGTCGATATTAAAACCGTTCTCCAGGTCGAAGACCGCGCTCAGTCCACCGCCCAGGTCTTCGTTGCCACGCAGGCCCCAGCGGTCGGTACTGACGTTGCCGCTCTCCATCATCCAGTTGCTTTTGCCGCCCGTGGCCGTTTTCTGATTGCTGATGTAGTCGATGCCCGTATCGAGGGTCCCGTAGAGCGTGACACTGCTTTGCGCGTGCGCCGCCGCACCGAAGGTGCCTGCCAGCGCGACGAGCGTGGTTACCAATGCTTTATTCATGTTTGATTCCGGGTAAGAGAAGGCGCCGGCCCGCGCATTGACGGACCGATCCCGCACACCGTGCGGGTAGCCGCAATGTAGATTTGCGCGATGACACACCCGTGATCAAAACCGGCCGATTCATGAAACGTTTTTTATGTTCATGACATGTGACCGAAGGCCCTTTAAAACAATACCGCGACGACGCCTGAACAGATAAATATCTTTTCATGCACACATCGCCGAACCGCTAAAGCCAGGTGACTATCCTTCTCATCAACCGATCCACGAATGCATTGCGGTTCGCGCATCGGCCCCAACCAATTTGATTTGTGAGGATTACGAACATGAAATCTCTGACGCTCGCCATCGCTTTCATCGGTGCAACCGCAACGGCTTCCGCCTTCGCTCAATCGACCACCGCGCCCGCACAGCAAAACGCCGCGCCGGCAATGCAAGTGGCACAGAACAGCACGACCGGGAGCAACGGTGCAGGATCGTGGGTTGCGCCTTACGGTCAGGCGACCGCCGGGAAGACGCGTGCACAGGTTTATCAGGAGCTGGTGCATGCGGAGAAAGACGGCCAGCTCGCCTACCTGAACTCGACCCTTTACGCTCACTGATCCCGATGAACAATTAAGGCGGGTGAATGATTTCACCCGGCTTAATCGTTAATCGCACCGCTCCGACCTCCTGCCCCGAAAACGTCAATGACCCTCCGTACCGCGATCAAACGATCTGCTTGCTTCGCTGTTGCCGCTGCCGCAGCCGGCCTGCTGTTATCCGGTTGCGCAACGACAACGACACCCACCAGCGCCGACAACTGTGTCGGTCCACCGAGTTACTGCAACGTCTATTTTGGTTCATGAACGAAAAAAGAGCGCGCCACCCCTTAGGGCAGCGCGCTCTTTTACTTGACGCGGCGGATTTTAGAATGAATGTCGAATACCCACCCGTCCGACGACCTGCTTGCCGTCCGACGACGGATCGAAACCCGCGATCTGCGCAACGGCGCCGCCGCTGGCCTTCTGCAGTGCCGCAAGCGCATAGATGGCCGTGCGCTTGGACAGTTCGTATTCCGCGCTCAGATTGAGCTGTTGGTACTTCGGTTCCTGATTGGTTGCGTGATCGCGGCCATCCGTGTAGGTGTAACCGGCGGCCAGGTTCAACTGACTGGTCGCCGCGAAGGTGCCGGCAATTTCGTAGTTCTGGAATTTGACGTCCTGTCCTGCATCGCCTTGCTGGAAGTTGACGTTGGTGAAGTTGCCCATCATCTTGAACTTGCCGATCTGATACGAAGCACCGGCTGCGAAGATACCCTGGCTGCGGGCATTGGCGAGATAGTTGCCGTACACCGCGTTGGTGTAGCCTGTGCCGTTCTGATAACTCTGGATCGACTGCTCCGGATCGTTGACGCGCAGATAGCCGGCCCCCATGGAGAACTGTCCATTCGTGTACGAGGCTGCCGCGCTATAGGCGGAGTTATTCGAGAACTGCCCGGCCTGGCCGCCGAACGAATAGAGCGCTTCACCGGTGAAGCCGCCGATGGTGGGACTCGTGTACTTCACTGAGTTGCTGACAGCGAAGCCGTTATCGAGGTTGTCCATGTCATTGGGGTGGGAGAAATACCAGCCGCCGTAGCTATCGTTGAGCGAGTACGGCTCGATAAGATCGACGACCGGGTCCCACTGCCGGCCAATCGTGACTGTACCGGCCGTTTGACTGGCGAGGCCGACGTAGGCATTACGGGAGAAGGCGAGGCCGCTGCCCAGGCTGCCGTTAGTCGAGTTGAAGCCGCTTTCCAGGTCGAACACGGCGGCGAGGCCTCCGCCCAGATCTTCCTTGCCCCGGAGGCCCCAACGGCTTCCTGCGCTGACGCCGCTGGCCATTTGGTAGAGATGGTTGCCGTTGACGTTGCTCGCGAAGTCGATACCTGTATCGAGGATACCGTAGAGCGTGACGCTGCTTTGCGCATGCGCGGCGGAAACGGCACCGACACAGAGCAGTGCCCCGACCAGATGTGTCAGTTTCATCGTTTGTTTCATGAATCACCTTTTCATTTAAATAAGGATGCCTTGCGGAACTGTGTGACTACCGGGTGAATATATCGAGGCTAGAAATGGTCGCCGCTGCAAGACAGAATTTCAGTTTTTTTGTTGGGTTTTTTGCCTGTGGCACTTCCTGGATTTGGGTTTTTGGGATTTTTTTACCGTTGGCGGTTTGGTTTGTTGTTGGTCTTTTTTTTAGCCTTTGGCCTTTCCTTGAATTGTTAGTGGTCTATTAGCGTTGCCCCTGTGCGGGGCGGCACTTACTTTCTTTGCCGCCGCAAAGAAAGTAAGCAAAGAAAGCGGCTCACACCGCTAATTCTTAAGCGGGTCCCCCGCGCAGCCACGGTAGTGGTGCATCTGGAATCCGTGCCCCCGCACACTCCGCGCCGTTGACAAAGGACTCATCAGCTCCCACTCCGCACTACGTGC
>NZ_JCAQOZ010000026.1:0-17788 GCF_059567945.1 Paraburkholderia sp. BGA-UO-ETr-F12
GGCGGCATTCGACTGGTCCTCAGCCATGAACCAGTTCGCGATTCTGTTTGGAGAGCGTTTTACCAACGCACGCGGGTAACTCCGCTAACCGCCTCGCACACAAAAATGCGGACAGGTTCAGGTGCCGCCCCGCACAGGGGCAACGCTAATAGACCACTAACAATTCAAGGAAAGGCCAAAAGACCAACCCAAACAGACCACAAACAAAACAAGGAAAGGCCAAAAGCCCAGATCAACAACAAAAACCGCCGAGCAGGCCCAACCCTTACCTCTTAGGCACCCCTTCCCTCCACTCCCCCCAATGACTCACAATATCCTGCACAAGCGGACTCCCCGCCCTATACAAATTCTCAATAGCAATCGTAAAGCCCCCTTGCGCAGCATAGTTAAGCAGATTATCCGCACTGGTCTGCCCATCATATGGCCGATCAAAATCCGACCCGGCCCGCAGCACCGCAACGCGATTCAAATCCACCTTATGCACCGAGGCCGCGCGCTTAAGCGCCTCATACGTCGCGTTATCCTCCTGCTGCGTCGTGCAATAAACCCCCTTGCCGTCGGTCAGAATCCTGGTCCAGTCCCGCGCGCGCTGCCCAAGCAGCGTCCCTGACCACCAGGTGTCTCCAGCCAGCGTGTCGCATTGAATAACGGTAGGCGGCCGATTCGCCGGCGCATAAGAATACTTGGCTCGCGCTGCCTGCGCCTGAGCACTATCAGACAGCACCACACTGCGCGACAAAGCAAACGCCGTATCGGCCAGCTGGGTATTCAACTGGAACACCTCCGTCCGATAATCGAGCGGCGGCTTGGCCGTCGGACTTGTGGTATTGATCCCCAGATACCCGGTAGTCCAGCTCGGCGGAATCTCCCGCGCATCGAGCTCCCACTGGATGCCGAAATCCACAAGATACTTCGCCCACGCGGCAGACCCGACCGTGCCCTGCTGCGGATCGATCCCGGCAATCCCCGCGACCATGAAGTACGTATGCCGTAAATCGAAACGCGGCGAGAATGTCAACGCCATGATCGACGCGGCAGCGTTGCTATGCCCCATGCCAGTGGTCATGACACACACATCCTGCTTGTTGCAATGAACCGTCGGGTAATCCGGTGACAGGCCGTCGACCGTAATCTCACGCCACGGCCCGAGGCGGTCCAGCCATACCTGCCCCTCGGGTGCGAACATCGAAATGATCATCACCTTGACCGGCAGCCCACGTGAGCCGCCGTCGCCTTGCCAGTAGCCCGCGTTGTCGTCAGCACTAGCCGGGCCGGACGTGAAAGCGGCGCAAGCCGCAAGTGTCATTGCGCAGAACGCGCCAAGTGTGCGAGTCAGCATCGGGATCCTTCCTTTTCTTTTGATGCAAGTTGGGAGAGGGACTGCTTTCAAGCCGAAAGAAGTATAGATGCGAAGAAATTATTTTCCACTACGTGTTGGGGCAATTCATGCACCGCGCCTGAACTCCCGCCTACCCGCATGCCTGTGCGGCCCGTCGGCCACCCAGCGCGTCAACGCCGCCGTTCTTATAATGAAGTACCTTCAGCACGCATCGCGTTTGCGCGCTTCAACCCAGGAGCATCACGATGGACTATGTGAAACTCGGCCGTACCGGCCTCGATGTATCGCGTCTTTGTCTCGGTTGCATGAGCTACGGCGTGCCCGCTCGCGGTACGCACCCCTGGTCGCTCGATGATGAAGCGGCACGTCCTTTCATCAAGCAGGCACTCGATCACGGCATCAATTTCTTCGATACGGCCAACGTCTACTCGGACGGCACCAGCGAAGAAATCGTCGGCCGGGCGCTCAAGGACTTTGCAAGGCGCGACGAGATCGTACTGGCCACCAAGGTGAATAGCCGCATGCATCCGGGCCCGAACGGCGCCGGCCTGTCGCGCAAGGCAATCATGACCGAAATCGACAATAGCTTGCGACGCCTCGGTACGGATTACGTCGATCTGTATCAGATCCACCGCTGGGACTACGGCACACCGATCGAAGAAACCATGGAAGCACTGCACGACGTCGTGAAAGCCGGCAAGGCGCGCTATATCGGTGCATCGTCGATGTATGCATGGCAGTTCGCCAAGGCGCTGCATGTAGCCGAAAGCAATGGCTGGACGCGTTTCGTGACCATGCAGAACTACGTGAATCTGCTCTACCGCGAGGAAGAGCGCGAGATGCTGCCGCTGTGCGAAAGCGAAGGCATCGGTGTAATTCCGTGGAGCCCGCTGGCACGCGGACGCCTGACACGCGACTGGAACACCGAAAGCGCACGCTCGGAGACCGACGCGTTCGGCCGCACCTTATACGCGCAAACCGAAGACGCGGATCGCCGGGTCGTCGAGCGTGTCAGTGAGATTGCCAGGGAACGCGGGGTGCCGCGGGCGCAGGTGGCCCTCGCGTGGGTCTTGCAGAAGAAGCCGATCACCGCGCCGATCGTCGGCGCGACCAAGCTGCATCACCTGGACGACGCGGTCGCCGCGCTGTCGTTGAATCTGAGCGCGGACGAAATCCGCCGGCTGGAAGAACTGTATGTGCCGCACGCGGTGACCGGGTTTGAGTAAACGGTAAAGGGACCGGACGGGCATCGCGAGCGGGACAACGCATCAAACCCGCGGCACGTCCGGTTCAAAAAACACCCAGCGCACCTGTGGAAATGCCGCCTGCAGGTCCGCTTCGATCTCGTTGATCGCATCGACCATCGCGCGGCCGCTCGCATAGTCGATCATTTCAGCCTGCACGGCCACCACCACGTGACGGCCCCATTGCAGCGTAATCATATTGATGATGCTGCGAATCTCCGACCGGGCGCGCAGATGCGCCTCGATCGCGCCGCGCACTTCCGGACCCGCCGATTCGCCGACGATCATGGACTTCACTTCGCGCGCCACCAGCCACGCAATCACCATCAGCAAGACACCCACGCCGATGGAACCCAACGCGTCGTAGACAGGATTGCCGGTCACCATCGTCAGCAGCACCGCGACGAAGGCGATTGCAAGACCCGCTAGCGCGGCAATGTCCTCGCCGGCCACCACCAGCAGTTCGGACTCGCGCGTTTCGCGAAACCAGCGCCACAGGCTTTTGTCGGGATGCGTCTTGCGGATCTCCTTGATCGCTCCCCACAGCGAAAGCGTTTCGAGCACAACCGAAACCCCCAGCACGACAAGCGCCACATACGCGTACTGCAAAGGCTCCCGTGCGAACAGGCGATGCACGCCCTCGTACACCGAAAACGCGCCACCTACAAAGAACAGCAGCAACGCCACCAGCAGCGAATAGAAATTGATCTCGCGGCCGCCGCCCATAGGATGCAACGGGCTCGCGGGCCGGCGCGCCTGGCGCAGGCCGAATAGCAGCAGCAACTGGTTACCGCAGTCGGCGGTGGAGTGAATCGCTTCAGCGAACATCGAACCGGAAGCGGTGAAGGCAGCGGCAGCGAACTTGCAGATGGCGATGCCGAGATTGGCAGCTAGCGCATAAAAGATGGCTTTCGGCGATTCTTCTTTCATCGTCGTGGCGGGGTTCCGTGAGTTTGCAGAGCGCTTTCAGTGAGCAAGAGTTCGTATTATGGCCATGCCGGACGGCATGCGTCCAATCCCGACGCTGTCTCGCGCCGGGTATCGCGACGTATGCAGCACATCTGCCCTTGCTCGCCCTTGCTCCCGCTTCGTCCCGCTATGCTCTTTCGAGCGCCGCCATCTCGCGCACGATCACCAGCAGCATCGACAAGCTCGCGCCGCCCGTGGCCCGCAGATCGGCAAGCAGGCGCGCGTAACGCTCGAGTTGCGCAGCGCGCTTCTCGCGCCATGTCTGAACCAGGCCCTCGGGCGTCGACGCCTCGTCGGCATCGGCCAGCGCGCTCGTGGTCAGCGCGCGTTTCAGGCGTGCGAGCTCCGCCAGCGCCGTAGCACGCGCCAGCATGTCCCAGTGCGTGGGTGCCGGCAGTGCGGCCGCCCGCTCGCTGATCCAGCTATAGTTCAGCAACGTGCCGAGCGCGAAGTAGACGCCCGCCACGAGTTCGAGATCGCGCCCGCAGGTCGACGACACCTCGGCAATGTCGAGCAGCGCCGCCGAAATCTCACCACTGGCAATGCGCACCGCGAGGTCGCTATCGACACCGGCATCCACGAGCACGCGCTGCCGCTCGGACAGCGCTTCGAGATCGGCGGCCGGCAGCAGCGCGGGCCATTGCGGTGCGAGCCGTTGCGCCGCGTCGCGGCAACGTGCGAGCAAGCCAGCGACATCGCCATCGCTGACCGCGCCCGATTGCAGTTGCCG
The DNA here is from genome assembly GCF_059567945.1 of Paraburkholderia sp. BGA-UO-ETr-F12. Taxonomy (NCBI): domain Bacteria; kingdom Pseudomonadati; phylum Pseudomonadota; class Betaproteobacteria; order Burkholderiales; family Burkholderiaceae; genus Paraburkholderia; species Paraburkholderia sp. BGA-UO-ETr-F12. The sequence goes on from NZ_JCAQOZ010000026.1 coordinate 4,283, forward strand.
CAAGAACCACAACGCTGAACGTTCGACGAGCCGCGCCACTTCGACGAACATGCGCGCCTGCACGTCGTCGGCGACACGATTGTCGAGCGCGTCGATGCTGCGCCACACGTCGTCGAGATCGAACACATCGCGCGCCATGATGCAGGCTCGCACGATGTCGCCAGGCTTCGCATCGGTTTCTTCCATCAACCGATGCACGAACTCGCAGCCCACACGATTCACCAGCGCATTGGTCAGGTGGGTGGCGAGGATTTCACGCCGCAACGGGTGACGTTGCATTGGATCGCTAAAGCGTTGCCGCAACGGCTTCGGAAAGTACTCGACCAGCATGTCGCTGACGAGCGGGTCTTCCGGCATCGACGATTCGAGCAACGCGTCGTACAGCCACATCTTGCTATAGGCAAGCAGCACCGCGCGCTCCGGCGTGGTTAGCCCTTGTTTCGCGGCCTGGCGTTCAGTGACCTCTTCATCGGTCGGCAAGAACTCGATCACGCGATTCAGACGGCCCGCGCGTTCGAGATAACGCATCAGGCGCGCTTCGGCATCGAGCAACTCGACGCCATAACGGCCCGCGATCGAGAGCGCCTGAGTCTGGTAGTAGTTGTCCTGCAAGACAAGCAGCCCGACTTCATCGGTCATTTCCGCGAGCAGCGTATTGCGCTGCTTCCCGGTCATTTCGCCATCGGAGACGACGAGGCCCAGCAAAATCTTGATGTTGACCTCGTGGTCCGAACAGTCGACCCCGGCGGAGTTATCGATCGCGTCGGTATTGATGCGGCCGCCGCGTTGCGCAAACTCGATACGCCCCAATTGCGTAAGACCGAGATTGCCACCTTCGGCCACGACCTTGCACTGCAGATCGGCGCCGTTGACACGGATTGCATCATTGGCACGGTCGCCGACCTGCTGATGCGTTTCACGGGTCGCCTTCACATAGGTGCCTATGCCGCCGTTGTAGAGCAGATCGACAGGCGCCTGCAGAATCGCGCGCATCAATTCAGCGGGCGCAAGCGCCGGCGCGCTGATGCCAAGCGCCGACTGCACCGCCGCGGACAACGGAATCGTCTTGGCGGTGCGAGGAAACACGCCGCCGCCAGCCGAGATCAACGACGGATCGTAGTCGGCCCAACTCGAGCGGTCCATACCGAACAAACGCCCACGTTCGGCAAGGCTTACTGCGGGGTCGGGGTTCGGATCGAGAAAGATATGCCGATGATCGAACGCGGCCAGCAGTTTGATATGCGGCGACAGCAGCATGCCATTGCCGAATACATCGCCCGACATGTCGCCGATGCCGACCACGGTGAAATCCGTTGCCTGCGTATCGACGCCCATTTCCCGGAAGTGCCGCTTGACCGACTCCCACGCGCCGCGCGCCGTGATCGCCATTTTCTTGTGGTCGTAGCCGACGGAACCGCCGGACGCAAAAGCGTCGTCGAGCCAGAAACCGTACTCCTGCGAAATCGCGTTCGCGTAGTCGGAGAAGGTAGCGGTGCCCTTGTCGGCGGCAACCACCAGATACGGATCGTCAGGATCATGCCGCACCACATCGGGCGGCGGCACGATCGTCGTACCCGCGAGGTTGTCGGTCAGATCGAGCAAGCCGCGCAGGAAGGTCTGATAGCACGCGATGCCTTCACGCATCCACGCGTCGCGTTCGGTCTGCGGCGGCGGATTCTTCACGACGAAACCGCCCTTGGAACCGACCGGCACGATCACCACGTTCTTCACCATCTGCGCTTTCATCAACCCGAGCACTTCCGTGCGGAAGTCCTCACGCCGGTCCGACCAGCGCAGACCGCCGCGCGCGACACGGCCGCCGCGCAAATGCACGCCTTCTACTCGCGGCGAGTACACCCAGATTTCGAACATCGGTTTCGGTTCGGGCAAACCGGGGACATGCGCGGGATCGAATTTGAACGACAGATACGGTTTGGCATGGCCCTCAGCGTCGAAGCGATAGTAGTTCGTGCGCTGCGTCGCCTTGATGACGCCAAGGAATTGCCGCAGTATCCGGTCCTCGTCGAGATTCGGCACCTGATCGAGCGCACTGTCGATCCGCTTCAGCAAACCGTCGACGCGAACGTCACGCGTATCGCCGAGTACCGGATCGAAGCGCGCAATGAACAACTCCACCAGCATGCGGGCAATCGCCGGATTGCCGGTGACCGCGCGTTCGATGTACGCGTCGCTGAATGTCGAGCCCACCTGCCTCAAGTACTTGGCATAGGCACGCAGAATCGTCACCTCGCGCGCACTCAATTGCGCGCGCAGCACGAGGCGGTTGAAATCGTCGCTTTCGATTGCGCCGGTCCACACCTGTTCGAATGCGTCTTCGAACAGATCCTTCACGCGTTCGATATCGAACTCCGCGTCGTCCGCGAGTTCGAGGCCGAAGTCGTGAATCCACGCAGGCGTGGCGTCGATAGCTTCGATCAGATAGGGCCGCTCTTCATCGACACGTACGCCGAGATGTTCGAGCATCGGCAAGCTGCGCGACAACGCAATCGGCAAGCCCGCCCGATAGACCTTGAAACGAAACGCCCGCGGCCCGGCCTCTATAGGACGGTACAGGTTCATGGCGAGCCGTTCGCTGCCCTGCACACGCTCGATCAACTCGATATCGCGCACCGCCGTGCGGGCCGGATAATCGTCGCGATAGCCAGCGGGAAACGAATCCGCATAGTGTTGCAGAAGACGATTACCCTGCTCTTCGCCGAATGCGTCGAGCAATGCATCGGCGAGATCGTCCTGCCAGCGGCGCGTGACCTGCACGAGCCGCGCTTCGAGTTCGCGCGTATCGACTTGAGGCATGCCGCCGGGTTTGGCGTGCACCACGAAATGAATCCGCGCCAGGGTGGACTCCGATAACAGCGGCGTGAACTCGACGCTTTCGCCGTTGAATGCGGCGACAAGCAGGTTCGCGATACGCTGGCGCAGGTCCGTGTTGTATTTATCGCGCGGCACGAACACCAGGCACGACACGAAGCGGTCAAAACGATCCCGCCGTATGAACAGACGCGTGCGCTGATGCTCCTGCAACCGCAGCACACCCAGCGCGATATCGTAAAGCTGGTCTTCGTCGGCCTGGAAGAGTTCGTCGCGCGGATAGGTTTCGAGCACCGTCACGAGCGATTTGGCCAGGTGGCCCTTCGGCAGGAAGCCGGCCCGCCGCACGATGTTCGCGCATTTACGCCGCACGATTGGAATTTCCGAGGCCGACACCAGGTAGGCGGTAGAGGTGTACAGGCCGATGAACCGCCGCTCGCCGATCGTCTTGCCGTCCGCCCCCGTCAGCTTGATGCCCACATAATCCAGATAGCCCGGCCGATGCACAGTTGCGCGTGAATTGGCCTTGGTGAGGAAAATGGGCGACGAGCCGGAGATGATATCGGCGGCGGCCGGCGGCAACGGTGTGACTTCGGCGGCACCCGCCGGGCGCAGTTCATCGCGCAGAATGCCGAGGCCGGAGCCGGGCACCGCGCGCAGGCCAAAGCCGTCGCCATGCTGCACGAGTTCATAGTCGCGCTGGCCGAGAAACGTGAAATGGTCGGCCACCATCCATTCGAGGAATGCACGAGCTTCGACCCCTTCGGGTCCTGCTTCGCCGGCCTTCATGCCTTTGACGGTGACGCGCGCGAGTTCGACGATCTTCGGCCAGTCTTCCACTGCGGCACGCACGTCGCGCAACACTCGGGCGATTTCGTCACGCAATGCGTCGAGCTTCGCTGCGTCGCCGCAACGGTCGACTTCGAAGTGAATGAACGAGGCAAGCTGCGAGCGCGTGTCGGTGGCGTCTTCGGCACCCTGGCTGACTCGCACGATGCTGCCGTCCGGACCACGCCAGATGCGAAAGACCGGATGCACGACTGAATGCAACGCAAGCCCGAGACGGTTCACCGCCATCGATACCGAATCGACCAGAAACGGCATGTCGTCGTTGACGATCTCGATCACCGTGTGATCGGAATGCCAGCCGTGTTGTTCGAGTATCGGGTTGTAGACGCGCAGCCGTTCGCTGCCAGGCACGAAGCGCTGCGCGGTTTGCCAGTGTGCGAGCGCCGCTCCGTACAGATCGGCGATTGCGCGGCTCTGCAGATCGTCGGCGTCGACGAAATCGTAGTAGTGCCGCAAGAAAGGTTCGACGATTTTGAAGGCCGGCTCGGGCAAGCGCCCACGCGCAAATTCGAAGACATCGTTCAGCAGGTGCGTGACGGCTTCTTCATTCTTTGCTTGCATGATCAACTCCCCTGGCGGGCGGCAATAGCGCGTATCGCTCGATTCGCATGCATCGTCTGAAGAGGGATTATGCGCCTGCCGCCCCGAAAAGCGATGCATGAGCGCACTTAGGTTATACCCGTTGCCGTTATGCGTCGCGCTTCAGCGCTTCTGCCTAAAGCACGGCCTGCGATTCCCCGGCCTCCTGCTTCAGCCATGCCTCGACCTGTTCGCTGGTCCACGCCGGGTCGTCGTGCGGCAGGTCGTGGCCGGCCCACTGATGCTCGCGATGCGTTGCGCCCCAGGCCGCCGCAAGCTTCGCCGAACAGACCGGGTTGACCAGTTTGTCGGCGCGTGAAGAGAGAATCAGCAACGGGCAACGCGGCTTCGTTGCCGCCGCGCGAAAGCGCGCAGCCGCCCATAGCTGCCGTAGCGCGTTGCCCCGCAGCACTGGCGCGCTCCGGCGAATTTCGCTCCACGCTTCGAGATCCGCGCCCAACGTTTCGACGTTATTGCACGTGAGCCGATGGATGCCGCTTTCCGCGCGCGGCGCATCGAGCCAGTGAGCGGCCACGCCCACGAGGCCCGGCCACGCGGACGGACGCAGGCGTTCGTGCACGCGGCTGAACGGCCGCATGCTGGTGTTGATCAGCACGAGCCTCTCGATTTCGGCGGGATAGCGCTGCGCCCAATCGGTCGCCACCATGCCGCCAAGCGACATCGCCAGTACGCGATAAGGGCCTGGCGCCCCGGTTTGCAGCGCAGCAATCCGCACGAAGCCCACCATCTCTTCCACGCGAGCCGGTGCGGGCAAATGGTTGAGCTCGCCGTTGCCCGGCAGATCGAGCAACAAAAGGCGATCCGTGCCGGTCGCTTCGCGTAGCACGCTGGGCAATCGACCCCAGTGGCGGGTTTCGCGCGTCAATCCGCGCAACAGAATCCAAGTGCTCATAACACTGCCGGTTTGGACCAATGCTCAGTCGCGCTTTGCAGCAATTGCTCGCGACGCTTGCCTTGCGGCAGCCAGCGTTGCGACGAGAACGCCGCACGCGCGAGGAAATCGAGCAGATTCGCATGACGCCGCAGCACGCGCGCGGTGCGATGCGCCTTCACCGGATTGAACATGCCCTGGCGCGAAAACAGTTGGCGGGGATTCTTCTTGATCCACAACCACGAACCGAGTTCGAGCGTCATCGGCAGGAAGATGTTCGGCGCCGGCGCGCGGTCGTACGCGAAATCCCACAGGTCGCCGTGCAGCAGGTACTGGTGGCTCTGCGGTTCGAACGCGTAGCCATGATGCGGATGCGCGCGTTCGAACATGGTTTTGAGCATGTACATTTCCGGCAGATGCGCCATCAGCTTGCGCGTGCGCGCGTAAGGAAACCATATGCTATCGCGCCAGCCGTAACCCGAGTGGCAGTCGAGCGCAATGCTCAGGGGCCGCGCGGCCATTTCGGTTTCGACCACCTGCAGCAGCGCAGCCGCCTCCGGCTCCATGGGCTCGCCCGGCCGGCCGCGATACCAGGGTAGCCACGCGCCCACCCGCTGGCCGCCCGCGAGCAGCGGCACGCGTTCGTCGGCATTCTGCGGGGCATTGCGCATCAGATCGACGCCATTGGGATTGGCCCGCGTGGCAGCCCACATGCCGCCCGGATTGACGATCGGCATAAAGATCAGACGAATCGACTGCAATTGCCGCACCAGCAGTTCGTCCCATTCCAGCCGGGCGAGCAGCGCGCGCATGTAGTCGAGCACGAGTTGCGAGCCGATCCGTTCAAGCCCGTGAATGCCGCCAAAAAACCCGATTGCGGGCGCGAGTGGATCCGTCGAGCCGATACTCGCGGTGTGCACCGCGAATTGCCGCCCCCGCACCGTGGTGTCGCAGACTGTGCGAATCTCGAAGCTGGCGCTGCCCTGGTCGAGGATCGTCTTGAGATCTTCGTACTCCGCAAAACTGTCGGGAAGAAAGCTCAAAGGCTGCATGACGACATCGAAAGGAACTGCAAGGTTATTGGGGACGGCACACTCAATGACGCAATATAGCCTGGCCGCACACGGTCATGCGAAACCGATGCCGCACATCGTAGATCGTGTCACACGGGTGTCATTTTCTATTCGAACGAATGACATCCTGCTGCCTTTTCGGCGACTCAAAAAAGACACATGAAGATATAGTCGTCTAGACGTTGCGATGCCTTCACTCAACCGTCACAGACGCTTCCTAGAATGAGCCCCACACATGCCGGCAATAGCCGGATGCATCAAGGGGTACTTATGGAAACAATTCGGGAAGCAATCCGTATCGAACGCCTGAGCAAGACGTTCAGCAATGGCCGCAAGGCCCTGGACGAAATCGATCTGCGTGTCGAACCGGGCGAAATGGTTGCCTTGATCGGCGCCTCGGGTTCGGGCAAGTCGACGCTGCTCCGGCACATCGCGGGCTTCACGGCTTCGGATGCACAGCCGTCGCAGATCGCGATTCTCGGCCGACCGATCCAGCAGAACGGCCGCATCGTCCGGGAAGTGCGCAGTATTCGCCGCGATATCGGCTTTGTGTTCCAGCAGTTCAATCTGGTGAACCGGCTTTCGGTGGAGCGCAACGTCCTGATCGGCGCGCTCGCGCGACTGCCTTTGTGGCGCCGTCTCAGCGGGCGCTTCCCGGCCGCGGAACAGGCGCTTTCGATGGCCGCGCTCAATGAAGTCGGCATCGGCGACCATGCGCACGAACGCGCCGCCAATCTCTCCGGCGGCCAGCAGCAACGCGCCGCCCTCGCGCGAGCGCTGGTGCAACGCGCACGCATCGTGCTCGCCGACGAACCGATCGCTTCGCTCGACCCCGAATCGTCGCGCCGCGTGATGGAAATGCTGCGCACGCTCAACGTCGAGCATCAGTTGACGGTGCTGGTGTCGCTGCATCAGGTCGACATCGCCATGCAGTTTTGCCCGCGCACGGTTGCGCTGCGTCGCGGCAAGGTGGTCTACGACGGCCCCTCCTCGTCGCTGAGCCCTGCCCTGCTGAAGAAACTCTATGGCGACGACGCCCGCGAACTGCTCGACGAGGCCGCGGCCGACAGCATGGCCCATCAGGCGGACAACGCCGTCAGCGGGAGCGACGCCAGCGCTCCGGCGAGCGACGCCGCCCCCAACTCGACACGCTATGCGTTCGCCCTCAATCCGGTGCACTCGAACTGAGCGCACCGACTCATTCTGTTCACTCAACCGGACTTCAAAAGCGATGAAATTTCTGCGTTCGTTAGGTTCATTACGTTCACTTCGTTCATTAGTCACGCTGACTGTCGGCGCGGCCGCATTCGCCGGCGCCGCCACCGCACACGCGGAAGACATCAACCTCGGCATCATTTCGACCGACTCCTCCTCGGTGCTGAAACAGCGCTGGGAACCGCTGATCGAGGACATGAACAAGCAAACCGGCCTGAATGTCAAAGCGTTCTTCGCGACCGACTACGCCGGCATCATTGAAGGCATGCGCTTCAACAAGGTACAGGTCGGCTATTTCGGCAATGCATCGGCGATCGAGGCGGTGGATCGTTCGCAAGGCGAAGTATTCGCGAAGGTGCTGTATGCGAACGGCCAGCTCGGCTACAAGTCGGTGCTCATCACCAACGTCAACAGCCGCTTCAAGACGCTGGACGATGTGTTCAAGGACACGAAGGACGTCACGCTCGGTTTCGGCGATCCGAACTCCACTTCGGGCACGCTGATCCCCGGTTATTACCTGTTCGCCAAGCGCAACATATCGGTCAATACGGCATTCAAGGCGGTGCTGCCGTCGAGTCATGAGGCGAACCTGCTGGCCGTGGTGAACAACAAGATCGACGTCGCGACGAATAACACCGAGATGCTCGATACGCTCAAGCAACAACATCCGGACAAGTTCGCGCAAGTACGCGTGCTGTGGACTTCGCCGCTGATTCCGTCGGACCCGCTAGTTTGGCGCAAGGATCTGCCGCAAGCCACCAAGGACAAGATCCGCAACTTCTTCCTGAACTACGGCAAGACCGATCCGCACGAGAAACAGGTTATGGCCTCGATTACCGGTTACGCCGGTTTCGCGGCATCGTCGGATGCGCAGTTGCTGCCGATCCGCCAGGTCGCGTTGTACCGCCAGAAGCAGAAGATCGAGAGCGACACCCATCTTTCCGATGACGACCGCAAGACGCAGTTGGCCGACATCGACGCGAAGATGAGCGCACTCAATAGCGCCGTATCGAAGCAATGAACACGGTTGATCTGATCACGTCGCCCACGCGCGCGAGCGAAGCGCTCGCCGCGCAGGCGGCACGGCACCCCGCGCCTGCCGCGGGCAAGCGCAGCTGGTTGTCGCTCGTAGGCTGGATCGCCGTGCTTGCCGTACTGGGTGGCGCGTGGCACGGCGCCGACATGCGTCCGCTCGATCTGTTTTCCGACTCCGGCAATATGGGTCAGTTCGCCAAGGACTTCTTCCCGCCGGACTTCACCGAATGGCGCAGCTATTTGCACGAGATGTACGTGACGCTCTCCGTTGCCGTGTGGGGCACCGTGCTCTCGCTGGTGTGCGCCGTGCCGTGCGGCCTGATGTCCGCGCACAACATGGCGCCCATGTGGGTCGTACAACCGATGCGCCGCATGATGGACGCCTGCCGCGCGATCAATGAAATGGTCTTCGCGATGCTGTTCATCGTCGCCGTGGGACTCGGTCCGTTCGCCGGCGTGCTGGCGTTATGGGTGCACACCACCGGCGTGCTCGCCAAGCTCTTTGCCGAAGCGGTCGAGGCTATCGATCCGCGTCCCGCCGAAGGCGTGCGCGCGACCGGCGCCACCAGTCTCGACGAAATCATTTACGGCGTGCTGCCGCAAGTGTTGCCGTTGTGGATCTCGTATGCGTTATATCGCTTCGAATCGAACGTGCGCTCGGCGATGGTGGTCGGCATGGTCGGCGCGGGTGGGATCGGCGTGGTGCTGTATGAGGCGATCCGTTCGTTCAATTACGCGCAGACGGCAGCGGTGATGATCATGGTGATTGTCGTCGTGACGGTGATCGACATGGCATCCGCGTGGCTGCGAGAACGCGTGATCTGACCGTTGCGCGATTTCCGCGTGCCGGAGCCCCGGTGTGCAGGCATTACGCCTGCGCCCGGGTCGAGCAGCGGCTGACTGTCACCACAAAATGCCGCTCACTGCCACATAAAGCCCCTTCAATTTAGTCGCCCACCCCTCCATTCCGGCGTTCTGCTGGAATAATCACCTGCTTGCGGCCGGCTTTCGGCCTTTTTACTCTTCTTCCTGGCCTCCGATGGACACCCTAGTCGTTTCGCTGGTGCTGCTTTCCGCGCTGCTTCACGCCACCTGGAACGCGTTTCTGCATCTCTCCGAAGACCGTGTATGGCTGCTCGGCATGATGGCGATTCCGTATATCGCGGTCAGCGCGGTCGGCGTGGTCGTGCTGCCTATGCCCGATCCGGCGGCCTGGCCTTATATCTTCGCGTCCGTGGTACTCGAATTCGGCTACCTGCTGGCACTGATCCGAGCCTACAAGAGCGGCGACTTCGGGCAAATCTATCCGATTGCGCGAGGTCTTTCGCCGATGCTCGTGTTCGTCGGCGCGCTGGTGTTCGCGCACGAGGCACTCAAACCGCTGGCCGCAATCGGCGTGGCGCTCGTGTCGCTCGGCATCGTCTCGCTGGCATTTCGGCGAGGCATGCGGTTTTCCGGCGAAAGCGTGCCGTTCGCGCTGCTGACCGGTTTCTTCATCGCGGCGTATTCGGTCGTCGACGGAATTGGCGCACGCGTGGCGGGCAACGGCCTGAGCTACATCATGTGGGTGTATCTGATCTGGAATATCCCGCAGTTTCTGCTCGCCTGGCATTGGCGCGGCGGCGCCAAGGGGCTGTTCATCGGCCGCACGGTGGTGCTCAAAGGCATCGCATCCGGCGTGCTCGCGCTCACCGCCTATTGCCTGATCATCGAGGCATACCGCTACCTGCCGATCGCGATGGTGTCCGCGCTGCGTGAGCTGAGTTCGATCTTCGCGGTGCTGATCGGCTGGCTGTTCATGCGCGAAAAGCTGACCACTCGGCGTATCGTGGCATGCGCGCTGGTAACGCTGGGGGCGGTGCTGATACGGATTTGACGCGCACCGTGATGCGCCCTCACGCGAATTGCACCAGAGTCGCGTCGATCGCATCCGCGAGCGTATTGAAGGCAGGCGCGATCTCCTCGTCGGGCACGCATGCATAGCCGATCAGCAAGCCCGACGGCGCCAGCGACGGTTGCGCGTAATACCCCGACAATGGCCGCACGACGATATTGCGCTCCAGCGCGGCGGCGGCCACCGCACGGTCGTCGCTGCCTGCCGGCAATTGCATTACCAGATGCAGACCGGCATCGCCGCCCACGGCCGGCAGCGCATCGCCATAACGGTGGGCAGCGGCGTCCAGCAGGGTCTGGCGACGCTGCCCGTAAAGCGTGCGCATCTTGCGGATATGCGACGTGAAATGCCCTTCCGCGATGAATTCCGCCAGCATCGCCTGCTGCAGCAACTGTCCTTCGCGATATAACTCCGCGCTCGCGGTCGCAAAGCTCTCGGCCAGCGCTTCGGGCACGACCAGGTAGCCGATGCGCAGGCCCGGAAACAGCGTCTTGCCGAAGCTGCCCACGTAAATCACCTGTCCGGACCTGTCCAGACCTTGCAGCGACGCCAGTGGCCGACTGCCGTAGCGGTATTCGCTGTCGTAGTCGTCCTCGATGATCCAGCACTGGTTCTGCCGCGCGTATTCGAGCAGCATGCGGCGCCGCGCGAGGCTCATCACCATGCCGAGCGGATATTGATGCGATGGCGTGACGAGCATCAGCTTCGGCGGCTGGGCGAGATCGTCGGCGGACGGATTGATGCCCTCTTCGTCGACGGCGATCGGCCGCGATTGCAGGCCGGACACGTGCAGCACGCTGCGCACGCCCCAGTAGCACGGGTCTTCGGTCCAGATCAGGTCGCCCGGATCGGACAGCAGACGCACGGCGAGGTCGACCGACTGGTGAATCCCGGTCGTGATGATGATCTGCTCGGGCGTACAGCGCACCGAACGCGACGTCCGCAGATAGTCCGCCAGCGCGTGCCGCAGCGAGGCGAGGCCGCCGCCCGGCGCGTAGGTCAGCAAGTCCGGGCGCAGCCGGCGCCAATACTTGTTATGCAAACGGCTCCACACGCGGGCCGGAAACTTCGTGACATCCGGCACCCCCGGCATAAACGCGCCCCATTGCCGCTTCGAAACGCCGGCCCCCGCAATGAGCCGCGCGCCGCGTGCCGACAACGCGCGCTTGCCCTGCAACGACGGGGGCGGCGGCAATGATTCGGGCGGCGTGCCCGGCGCGTCGGCGTCGGCTGCGCCGACGATCTCGTCCGGCGCGCTATCGGCGACGAAGGTGCCACGGCCGGTTGCCGAACTGACATAGCCTTCGAGCACCAGTTGCTCGTACACCTGCGTAACCGTATTGCGGCCGATGCCCAATTCCTGCGCCAGGAGACGCGACGACGGCACCTTGCTGCCCGCCGGCAATTCGCGCGACAGGATCGCCTGCTGCAACAGCCGGTGCAACTGACGATAGATCGGCTGGCCATTGCCACGATCGAGGCGCTGCGCCAGCCAGTCAGACAAAACGCTCGCGCGCATGATTGGCTCCTACTTTTTTATTGAAATGGCTCTGAAATTAAGAGCCAAATCTCATTATAGTCGCTGCATGTGCTGCGTTGAGCCCGCAGTCCCCTGCAAAATCGAGGAGCGAAGGAGATAACCATGAAGAATGCTGACCTGAAGAGCCGTAAGGACGCCGCCACGCCGCGCGGCGTCGGGGTGATGTGCGATTTCTACGCTGAGCGCGCGGAAAACGCCGAGTTGTGGGACGTCGAGGGGCGCCGTTTCATCGATTTCGCCGCGGGTATTGCCGTGTGCAACACGGGCCATCGTCACCCGAAGATTCTGGCGGCGATCCGCGACCAGCTTGATCATTTCACGCATACCGCGTATCAGATCGTGCCTTACGCGTCGTACGTCGAACTGGCTGAGAAGATCAACGCGCGTGCGCCGGGCGACTATCCGAAGAAGACCGCCTTCTTCACGACGGGTGCTGAAGCGGTTGAAAACGCGATCAAGATTGCGCGTGCCGCGACGGGCCGTCCGGGCGTGATCGCCTTCACGGGTGGTTTCCACGGGCGCACGATGATGGGCATGGCGCTGACCGGCAAGGTCGCGCCGTACAAGATCGGCTTTGGGCCGTTCCCGGCGGACGTGTTCCATGCTCCGTTCCCGAATCCTCTGCATGGCGTGACGACGGCTGATTCGCTGAAGGCGATCGAGTTTCTGTTCAAGGCCGACATTGATCCGAAGCGCGTCGCGGCGATCATTTTCGAACCGGTGCAGGGCGAAGGCGGTTTTTACCCGGCGCCGGCCGAGTTCGTGCGCGCGTTGCGCAAGCTGTGCAATGAGCATGGCATTTTGCTGATCGCCGACGAAGTGCAGACGGGTTTTGCCCGTACTGGCAAGTTGTTTGCCATGCATCACTACGACGTGGTGCCTGACCTGATGACGGTGGCCAAGAGTCTGGCAGGCGGCATGCCGTTGTCGGGGGTGGTTGGTCGTGCCGATCTGATGGATGCGGCGGCGCCTGGCGGTCTGGGTGGCACCTATGCGGGCAACCCGCTGGCGATTGCGTCCGCGCATGCTGTGCTCGATATCATCGATGAAGAGAAGCTCTGCGAGCGGGCTACCGTTTTGGGTGATCGCGTCAAGGCGAAGCTGATCGCGCTGCAGAGCGAAGTTCCGCAGATCGCCGATGTGCGTGGACCGGGTGGGATGGTTGCTGTTGAATTCTGCAAGGCCGGTGGGACTGAGCCGGATGCTGAGTTCACCAAGCGGGTGCAGGCGCTGGCGCTTGAGCGTGGGTTGCTGTTGCTGGTTTGTGGTGTTTATTCGAACGTGGTTCGGTTCCTGTTCCCGCTTACGATTCAGGATTCTGTTTTTGATGAGGCTATGGGGATTCTGGAAGCGGTGCTTAAGGAGAATGTTGCTGTAGCTGTCTGATCAGGGTTGGGGCCTGATCGGCGGTTTTTTTGTTGATCTGGCTTTTTTGTTGATCTGGATTTTTGGCCTTTTCTTGCTTTGTTCGTGGTCTGGTCTGGTGTTGGTCTTTTGGCCTTTCCTTGAATTGTTAGTGGTCTATTAGCGTTGCCCCTGTGCGGGGCGGCACCTACTTTTCTTTGCCTGCCGCAAAGAAAAGTAGGCAAAAGAAAGCGGC